>NZ_JAABLT010000003.1:0-37700 GCF_009915125.1 Proteus sp. G2673 | reverse complement strand
CTGATAAAGCTAAAGCAGAACAAGCGCGCTTAGACAAAGAGCAAGCCGATAAAGCTAAAGCTGGTGCTGAAGCTAAAGAACTTACCCCTGTAGAAGATGAACTAGCACAACGCGCTAAAGAAAAGGCAAAAGAGAAAGAAACGGCAAAACCATCGATTACTATCAGCAAACCTATCGACATTGAAAATACCTATAAATCAATGCAATTGATGGCTGAAAACGGCTATAAGCTTATGGATATGCAGCAAGGGCAACTGCATTATTTAGCTTCTGCAACTTGCTCTGTTGGTACTGAAAAAGCCTGTATCAGTGGTTTTGCACACTATCAAAACGTAAATAAAGCTAATGCAACCCAAACTGGGTTAAGTGGAGCCTATCGTTTTGATGTTAACCATATTCCATTGGTTATCGGCCTTGCCATTGATACTGATGTCTATTCCTCATTACCTAAAGGCTATCAATATCAAGGTTATGCATTACCTTTAATCGGTTTTAGCTTAGATTTAATACCATCACTCAATCCTGAGTTAAAGAGCAATGCATTACACCTGTCGCTAAAAGGTGCTTACTTAAATCGTAAAATATCCATCGAAAGACAAGTATTAGAAGATACAGAAGCAGGTAAAGGCAACGCTAGGATCTCTGGATATCATATTGATTTACAAAGTTATTATCCTTATTCATTGGCAGATGATTTAATGCTTACCCCATTTATTGGACTAACATTTAACCAAGTTTCTCGTTCAGCATATAGTGAAACTCAAAATGCACAATTTGCAGCACATTATGATGCACTTAAAACGCACTCACTATTAGCCAAAATGGGACTAGGTATGGACTACTTATTAGGTTCATCTTTCATATTGAATACTAAAGCGGGCTTACTGTGGAATTTATCACACCATCAAGGCGATTTCCGTAGCCATATTGATTATTTAGGTCAGCAACACATTGATTATTCAGAAAATAAAAAGCAGTTAAAACAACGCCCATTTGCCAAAGTAGGATTGACTTATCAATTAGATAAACAATCTTCCATTAATACATCAGCAGATTGGGGAATGACCACTTATCGCAATCACGATATGCAGTTTGGCGTAAGCTACACTTATCGTTTCTAATTCCTTGTTATTATATTTGGGGTTAACTTTAGCAGTATTATTTGGCTTCCTATAAAAATATAGGAAGCTTTTTTTATTAAGCTTAATAATTATCTATTCTAACCGTAGAAATGTTCTTCTTTATCCACCCACCATACTTTAGTCGAAACCTTTTCAAGTAGTGCTTTGTTGTGGCTAAAGATAATCAAGCTTAAAGGTCTTTTTTGACTTTCATCGATTAAAACTTTCCAAATATCAGCTTGGGTTTGCGCATCTAATTGTGCCGTGACTTCATCCGCAATTAATAGTTGAGTACGCGGATCGAGCGCCCTTAATAATGCAATACGCGCTAATTCACCACCTGATAATTCATTAGGCCTACGAGTTAGCCACTCTGATTTTATTTTTAACTTTTCTAACCAACTATCATCAGGGTGCCATGCATCACGGACACTATCACCTGTCGAACGAAAAGGATTAAAACATTTATCAGGATGTTGAGGAACTAATTGAATGGGACAATAACCCTTTCTAGACAATGGGTTACCATTAATAAGAATTGAACCTTGAGTTGGTGCTTGCCACTGCGCTAAAACACGACCTAATGTCGTTTTCCCTGTACCACTTGGTGCTGAAATACCGAGTCGCTCTCCCGCATCTAACGAAAAGGAGAGATCTTGCCATAACACCTTACCTGCTTGCTCCACAGATAATTGTTTTAACTCTAAAAGTGGCATAAAGATAACTCCAGAAATAACAAATGAAATGTATAAAAGTAAGACTTAAGAACACCATATTATAATGAATTAAGTGATGCTTCTTTGGTATTTATAAATTGTTGTTCAGGTAATGCATTCCAGAGTGTCTTCAACCACTCACTACCTTCATGACGATTAAGCACATTAGCAGGGATAATTTCGTTAACCTCACCCTGATTAAGCACGGCTATTGTATCCGCAAATCGTGCTGCTAAGGCTAAATCATGTGTAACCCAAAGCACTGATTTACCTTGATTACATAATTCTCTTAAGTGCCCTAATAACAAACAAGCATGTTCATCATCAAGCCATGAGGTAATTTCATCAGCCAGAATATATTGTGCATTAGAAAGTGTTGCATTACAGGCTAATACGCGTTTTGCCATTCCACCAGATAGTTTTGCTGGATACGTTTTAACTAACGATCCAGAAAGATGATACAGACCCAATTGCTGCACAATATCATCTGACGTAACGTCTGCACCACTTAAACGCGCAGAGCGACTGAGTTGATCACCGATACAAATCAAAGGATTAAGTGCAGTGACTCCCTGAGGAATATAGCAGAAAGTATTTCCTCGATAAGCAATCAGTTCTCGCTCACTTAATGCGTGGCCATTAAGTTTAATCGAACCTCGTACACGCATATTGGCAGGTAAAAGCCCTAATGCACTTTGTAATAGCAAACTTTTACCTTCACCACTTCCCCCCACTAATGCCAACATTTTACCCGGTTTAATATCCAGAGAGATTGATTTTAGCAACGGTTGCCAATTTCGTTTTCCCAACCAGCGAAATTGTGCAATATCAATGGAAAGCTGTTCAAAACTTAACATCCTGCCCCTCTTAACCACAGTTGTTGCATTGCCTTAGCAAATTGATCGAAAATCAAGACCAAGCACATCAAAATTAATCCCGGAAATACCACCATCCACCAAGAGCCTGTACTTAAATAACGCAGTGCATCAGATAGCAACAAACCTAAAGATGGCTCATGCGCCGCTTGCCCAAACCCCAAAAAACTTAACGCTGCGCTATGTAATACGGCATGAGGAAACATCAATAAGGTTCCTACAATCCACTGCGGTAATAACATGGGAATATAGTGTTTTTTTACACACTCAAAAGGTGAATTGCCAATACGACGTGATAGCATGACGTAATCCGCCTCTCGAATACGTTGAATTTCACCACGTAAAATCAACGCAAGCTTAGGCCAATGAGTTAATGCCACAGCCCAAATTACCCCTTGTTGCCCACCACCTAAAGTAAAACAAATCAAAATTAGTAGTAATAAATGAGGTAATGCTAAAAGCGCATCAACAACACCTCTAACAAAGAAATCACAATAACGATTAATTGACGAAATACCCGCGAAAATGAGAGCGATAGCACCACTAACAACCGCACTTGTCACCCCAATATTTAAGCTACTTAACATGCCTTGAAAACAGCGTAGCCACAAAGAACGACCTAAATTATCAGTACCAAACCAATATTGTTCTGAAGGTGCTTGGTTTCTGGCCAAAAAATCCATTGCAATATCAGTATGAGAAATAGAAAAACCATAAGTGACTAACCCAATCAAGGCGAGAGTCACGAATAAAAGTTTCAATAAAGGCTTGTTTGGATCGTAAATCATGAGTCTCGCAAAATTCCTTTATTAATACGTCGTAATAACCCGTTAGAAATGCTATTACCAAAGAAAATCAAAATAGTACTAAAGACAACAATTCCCATTAATAGAGGAATATCACCTCGCAATCCTGCATCAACGGTAGCTTGCCCTAATCCTGGGTAAGCAAAAACTTTCTCAGCTAAAAGAGAACCACCAAGTAATTCACCAATAGATGCAAACTGTAAACAAAGTGCAGGTGTAATGGCATGACGTAGAACATGAAATAGCATCATAGCCCACCCCTTATCACCCTGAGCCTTAGCAAAATGGATAAATTCACTGCCCATCACTTCGGCAACTTTCGCGCGAGTATGCAGTGCGATATTCCCAGTGCCTAATAATCCAAGAGCAATCATAGGTAAGATAAGATGGGAAAAACGCTGGCTTAACGTTGCGGTTTCGGCACTACTTCCCATCGGCCAAGCACAACAAATTGGCGCCCAGTGTAAGGTGACAGAAAACAGTGATAACAGCAGTAATCCCACCCAGAATGTTGGTAAAGAGGCTAACAAATAAGAGAGTGTAGAAATAATTCGATCGGGCCAGCGGTTAAGATATCGACCCGCAACTAATCCCATCACAACACCAATAACGCCAGAAAACATCCACGCTGAAAAGAGCAAGATAAATGAAGGCCCCGCCCGTTCGCGAATAACATCAATAACAGGCATGTTATACAACATGGAATAACCAAAATCCCCTTGAATGATTTGGCTAAACCAGAGCCAAAATCGCATCCATAAAGGTTGGTCAATACCCCAACGTGCTGCAATTAAAGGATATTGCTCAGGAGGAACATTCAATAAATCACTACCGATATACGCCTTGATGGGATCGATCGGTGAGAAACTTAATAAAATAAAAACACCTGCTGTTGTTACCAACAGCAGGCAGAGTAATCGCAGGAAAAAACCTGCACTTTGACGTATTACTGACAAGTCCACTTCCAAGTATCTACGCTATTTAATAATGACCATGAACCATGAATTTCCGGCGTTCCTGTCCCCAAATCAACACAAGGGTTAGTCAGGTAAGTGTGTTGCACATTCATCAGCCAAGCCCAAGCAGCGTCACCTTTCACACCAACGCCATTTTTACCATCCCACTCAACCGCTTTCCAATGAGGAACGGCTTCTTGCCATGTATGGGCATCGAGTGCAGCTTGCAGATGTTTTTCAACCTCAGGGTTTTTGTAATAACCCGGATTATAATAACCAACACCCGCCGCATTTTCGCTGTAGTGATGATATAACTCCATAGGATCAAGACTTCCCCAACCAAATAAAGTTGGATTTGAGTGCATATAGCGCTCTACGGTATCCCAACTTCCTGATTTAAGATCCATTTGAATACCGAGAGGTTGCACTAGCGCACGAATTGACTCGGCTAAATCGCGACGAGTTGCATCACCACTGGTATACCATAAGGTCAATTTCGCTTCTAAGCCGTCTTTTTCACGAATACCATTTTTATTGAGTTTCCAACCAGCATCTTCAAGAATTTGCTTCGCTTTTTCAACATCCCCATCTTCGAAAGCAGCGTCTGTTTGATCCCAAGGCAAACCTTTTACACCGGTATATGCAGGAACCGCATAACCATCAAGTACTTGCTCTGATAACAATTTACGGTCAAGAGCATAGTTAATTGCTTTACGAATAGCGATATCTGCGGTGATATCATTACCAATATCATAACCTTGAGCGTTTTTCTCGCCTGATTTTACCATTGGAAAAACAATACCGCGGTTTTCAACACTTGCTCTTTCCCACAATTTGGTATTGGGTAAATTTTTAGCGATTGCAGCCGTTGCTGGTGGAATACGCACAATACCTAATTGTCCACTTTGAGCAGCTGCAAAAGCGGCATCTTCATCAAGGAAAACAAAAATCAGTTTTTCAAAATCATTTTTCTTGCCCGCATAATAAGGGTTAGCTTCAACAATTAATTGCTGACCTGGCTGGAAACTTACCATGCGATAAGGGCCTGCACCAATTGGCTTTTGTGCGTAAGTTTTTTCATCATACTTATCAGCAGAAACAATACCTAAAGAACCCAGTACGTTCACAAAAGTACTTTGTGGTGCTTTCAATGTAATAGTGACATGTAAGTCATCATCAGCTTTTGCAGAAAGGAAGTTACCCATATCAACTTTACCGCCACTTGCAGCCGCATTGTTATAGGTAAATACAATATCTTTTGCAGTAAGCGGTAAGCCATCAGAGAATTTTAAATCTGGCTTTAATGTTAATTTCCATGTTTTGCCATCTTCACTTGGCTGGTAGTCACTTAACATATTGCTATACCAAGAGAGATCCGCATTTTGCTTTAACAATGGGCTATGGAGAAGTAAATAGCTACCATGACTCCACCCTAACATTGGGTCGAAGCCCTCTGTTGGCTCTTCACCAATAGCCAGTTTTAACGTTTGAGCAGATGATGCAAAAGGAACGCTTAACGCGGCTAAGCAAGTTAACGTTACTAATGACTGACGCCAACCAAACCGAATAGACATAAAACATTCTCCGATTTTTTAGATATGACTTATCACCAGTCTCTATCTAAATAAGATAAAGAGGCTGAAACAAGATAAATAACAATGATGATTATGATACTCTGCAATTGTTGCAGATAAAGGTTAAACCAGTGACATCATAATAAGTTTTTTTATTCAACTACTCGAATAATATTCGACAGTTTATTGATTTTACATAAACTTTTATTAAGCAGTAATACTCATTATGGCAAACTTCTAGCAAGTGCACAGTATTTTTCTAATAAATAAGTTATATATTTATCATTGAATTTATCAGTGAGCGTAAAACGAAATAAAGTGACTTTTTAACGAAATTAGATTATTTCATTTTATTTAATATGCATTAAAAATAAAAAAGGCACATCATTGCGCCCTTCTTGTATTTATGAATTTAATATTCTTTTTAATTTAAAATAGCGTCGCCCTAAACGCCAACGTAATCTAAAATTTTTCGCATTTTTCCAAATTAGTGACCATATTCCTCTATCAAAAAACTCTTTAACCATCTGTTTTTTAACTTCAATAGACTGAATAGAATCAATTGAATGGATAATTCCCAAACCTTCTTTTGCGATTTGCCAATAACATGCATTGATATTTTGAGTCACATCTTTATATTTTTGATTAATAGCATCAAGCATTTCTAATATTTTCATGTAATTATGAATTGTTCTAACATGAATAGTGTCATTAGGCGTTGCATGAGAAACAGAACCAGAGTGAATAAAGTAATCGTAGTAACGCTCATCAATATATTTAACGCGTTTAGCCGTTAATAATGCTTCTGTTGTCCACGGAATATCTTGATGATGTAAACCGGGTTCAAAATAATAACCATGAGCAAGTAGAAATTCACGTCGATAAATATTTAACCAAGTGACATGTAAGAATTTCTTAGAATCCAATGCTATTTCTAGCCATTGTGGCCCAGTTAAAACGCCCGTAGAACGTAATCTATTTGAAGGGAAAATAGGACGTGAAGGCCTTCCGTCTGCGTAAACATAATTACCGTTACAGGTTAGAATATCTAAATTATCATCTTTAGCTATATTAATCATTCTATCATACATATTAGGATGAATTACATCATCAATATCTGGGAAAGCAATATATTGCCCTTTCGAAATATTGAATCCAACATTACGAGCAACAGAAACGCCTTGGTTTTCCTGATCAATAATAGTGACTTGAGGAAATCTTTCTTTCCATTCTTGTAATATTTTAAGTGAGTTATCTCTAGAGCCATCATTAACTAAAATAAGCTCCCAGTTATTCAATTTAATAGACTTTAACCCATTGAAAAACTGAGATAAAAACATCTCACCATTATAAACGGCGACCACAATACTCAGTTGAGGTAGAGAAGAAAACATAACCAACCTTTTATATTATTAGCTAAGAATTTTCCCTCTAAATAGTTAATCTTAAAAATTAAAAAAGAGTAATAAAATAATAGAACCGTCTTAATTAATTCTTAATTAAAATTTAATTTTTAACTAATTAAAGGTAAAACTGATATTTAACGAGGTTAATTATAATTAACTTCTTTTTATCTCTTATGAAGAAAGGGTTAAGGTGGTTTGTTTTTTAAAATAAAGGACTAAAGGAAAAATTAAGGTTAGTGTAGAAAATAAATGTTATTGATGAGCGTTTTGTTCATTAACGAAAAACATCCGCTAAGCGGATGTTTTAGTCTTTATTTATATCAATAATATTAGGATACTTGTTTTGTTATACTCTTATTCTTCAATCTCTTCTTCATCTTCATCGCAGACTTCAAGTTCTGGAAAGTAATCAACTCGCCAAGACTTGAGCCCTTGATACACTTCATCAACAGCATTCTTTACCGCTTCAGTCATTGGATAATAAAAACCAACGAGATCGGGTTGGATCCCTAAGAACGTAATATCTGGAATATCATCTTTTAATTGATCAATAAGAAAATTCAGCGGCATATTATGAGTGCTCATAATAAACATTTCCGCTATATAATCAGGGTCTATCACCCTAATCTCACCTGGTTTTAAACCAATGTCAGCAGCATCAACAATGACAACACATTGCGGTTGTAGCTCTCTTACTTGGTAAGAAACATTCTCAGGCGCACTTCCCCCATTGATAACAATCCATCCATCAATTGGGTTTGTTTCCATTAATTCAGCAAGCAGAGGGCCTGCACCATCATCGCCCATCATACTGTTGCCAACCGTTAATACCACTTTAGGTGCTGCCATTGCTTCACTCATGGTTTTCTCTTCACAATCAAATAAATAGCAGGTTCTGCATGGATCTCACCCAGTAATTTAATCAGTGTTTGACTCCACTCACTAAAAATAGGATCGTCATTTTTCATAATTGGATCAAATGCTAACGCTAATAAGTGAGTATGCTCTGAATTAATATTGATTTCACCAAATGTCAGTAATCCTTGCATTTTGCGTTTGGCTTCACCTTCAGGTAATAAATCAATCCATGCTTTATATTTTTCTAAAGGGCAGACTAGCTCTGTTTTTAAACAGTCGATCATTCCCACATGGTGGCCAATTGCGAGCGAGTAATACATCACCTGTTGTGCTTGTTCAGGAATATCATCATCACTATCTACAAACTTTTGTCTTAATGACCAAAAGTAAACTTTAGCGTCATCAGGCATATATGCCTCCTTGGCTTAAAGAGTAAACCAAGCGTTTCACAATCTCTGATAAGCGAGGATCGTTAGCTTGTCGTAACCATTCATCAACACGGCCACTCACTTCTTGAATTGTGGCACCTTCTAATAAGGTGAGAAAATGATCACTGATTTGTCTCCCCTGATAATAACCCGCAAGACGACGAGCCTCACGCTCAATCATCACTCGAGCATCTAAAGGAATAGAAGGCAAAATGAGAGATGCTTTTTCATTCTCTACTTCAATATGCGATTCGCCTTTTAATTTTTGGTCTAACAAACCTAGTGCAACAGCAAAACCATAAATTGTTGCTGCTGGCGTTGGGGGACAACCAGGGATCCAAACATCAATAGGCACGATAGATTCGCTCCCACCCCAGACACAATACAGATCGTGGAAAATACCGCCACCACAGCCACAAGCACCATAAGAGATACAAATTTTTGGATCGGGCGCTGATTCATAAGCACGTAATGCAGGAACACGCATCTGGCGCGTTACTGCGCCAGTGAATAATAAAATATCAGCGTGACGAGGCGAGGCGACCACTTTGATACCAAAACGTTCAGCATCAAAAACTGGTGTAATTGCAGAAAAAATTTCAATCTCACAACCATTACAACCACCACAGTCAACACGATAAACATAAGCTGAACGTTGAATATCTTTCAACAATGTCTGTTTTAGCTTTTTAACCTGATCATCAAGGGTGATAGGTTGGCTAACATGATGATTAATGGGAATTTCTGGTAGACTCATTTTATTGTACTCCCGATCTCGCCCATACTAATATTTTCACGGCCATCAGATAATAAGTTATGTTTACGCTTACATTCAGGGCAAGTTTCAAATTGTGGTCGCATGGCTTCTACGGTTTGCTCATCCCAACCTGATTGCACTAATAGCGCCATCGCATAGTCAACTGATTTTCTCGGCGTAAAGGGTTGATGGCATTCACGGCAATTCAATAACTTAAACGTTCCTTTAATATAAAGGTCTGATTTTTTCGTTACTGCCGTTTCAAACATATCGGATAAAACAATCGCTCTTGTTGGGCAAACTTCTTCACAACGACCGCAATAAATACAGCGACCAATGAATAATTGCCAATGACGCTCGCCTGTTTCCAAATTCGTTTCCATCGTTAACGCATTAGCAGGGCATGCTGCGGTGCAAGCACCACAGACAATGCATTGCTCTGCATCATATTCAGGCTTTCCTCTGAAACCATCAGGTAAATCCAGGGGCTTAAACGGATATTTGGTCGTTGCTTCGCCTGTTTTGATTATGGTTTTAAACAATTTTAACATCGTTCATTCCCTCACTTGAGCGGCGAATTTTTACGTTCAATGCTGTAACGTTCAATTTCTTTATAAGAAACTGTTTTAGATTTACGTTTTTTCACATCGACGAGCGTTACCCTGTCAGTACAGGAATAGCAAGGGTCAAGGCTACCGATAATCAATGGCGCATCGGATACAGTATTTCCTTGCAACATATAACGTAATACAGGCCAGTTAGCATAAGTAGCTGCACGGCAACGCCAGCGGAAGAGTTTTTGGTTATCACCCAACATACTCCAGTGAACATCTTCACCGCGTGGTGCTTCTGTAAAGCCCAGTGCAAATTTATAAGGTTGATAAGTGAAGCCTTCCGTTAATAGCGGGCCTTCAGGCAGGTTATCTAAGGCGTATTCAATCATTGCCATTGAATCTAAAACTTCTTTAATTCGTACCATCACACGGGAGAATACGTCACCACCTTCATAACTAAAGAGAGTCAAAGGAAGATTGCCATAATCGGCAAATGGGTGGTCAAAACGTACGTCACGTTTAAAACCACTTGCTCTTATCATTGGGCCGACAGGGCTAAAATCACGAGCCACTTTTTTGTCTAAGATACCCACACCAACAGTACGTTGTTCCATATTAGGAGCAGTGAGAAGAACATCGACAAGTTCAGTCACTTCGCGACGCATTTCTCTTATTAATTGAATAGTTTTAAGGCGCTGATCTTTTAAGATATCGCGACGAATACCCCCAATTAAATTCAAGCCGTAGGTTTTACGCGCACCCGTGAGCATTTCTGCAATCTGCATTGATTTTTCACGAATACGAAAGAATTGCATAAAGCCAGTATCAAAACCTGTAAAGTGGCTCGCTAAACCAATATTTAATAAATGGCTATGAAGGCGCTCAACTTCTAATAAGATAGAACGAATGGTATGCGCACGACGAGGCACTTCAATGCCTAACGCATTTTCAACAGAAGTCACATAGGCCACGCTGTGAGTAAAACCACAGATACCACACACGCGATCTGATAAAAATGTCACTTCGTTATAACCCATTCGGGTTTCAGCCAGCTTTTCCATACCACGGTGAACATAGAACATACGGTAATCAGCATCGACAATATTTTCACCGTCTACAAATAAGCGGAAGTGTCCAGGTTCATCCGAAGTAATGTGCATAGGGCCGATTGGTACAACACGTGCGTCTTGCTTACCTTCATTCACAAAAGGGTAAGTCTCAACTTCTGTCGTTGGTGTCGGGCGTTGGCGATAATCCATCGCATCTTTACGCAATGGATACATTTCTTCAGGCCAGTCATCTGGAAGCACTAAACGGCGTTCATCAGGTAGACCAACAGGGATAAGACCATACATATCACGAATTTCACGTTCCCCCCACACGGCAGCGGGTACACGCGGTGTCACTGATGGGAATTCTAAAGTGATTGGGCTAACATGGGCTTTTACAACAACCCAGCATTTTTCACCCTCTTCCATTGATAATGCGTAATAAACAGCATAGTCTCCGTTTAAACTACGTTCATCGTTACCGAATAAAACAGGTAACCAACCGCCTAAACCGTAATACAGGTATTCCACCACTTCAGGAAGTGATTCCGTTTTTACTGTTATCGTCAATTGATCAGCGGTTTGTCGCTCTTCATCAAGAACAGCTGATGGGAATTTTTCACGAACTTTGGCAACATAATCTCCACCTAGTTCTTTTCCCTCTTTTCTACTGACATAATTTTGGTAGCTCACGTTACATCTCCTGAACCGATGTGGATGGATTACTGATTAAAGCCGTTGGCCATGTATAAGTAGGTGACTCACTTTTATCAATATTCATCACGATATTAGCGGCATTTTCTAACAACTCACTGACAGGCTTAGGAATATGAGTTCCCATTAACAGCATAAGTGCAATCAGAATGACCATTGGTAATGTGGTTAAAATTCCCAGTTCGCCTTTAGCAACAACATCAGGTTTTGGACCAAAGACAATTTTAGCCACCATACGAACTAGCCCACCTAATACTACGGTCAATAACAATAATAATAGGATAGTTAAGACAATGTGCTGAGAAGCTAAACCTGCCACAACAATCATAAACTCACTGATAAAGACATTGAAAGGAGGCATCCCCCCTAACGCTAAAGCACCACCAGCAAACAGAGCGGCACTTAATGGCATCACTTTAAACATGCCTTTCACGACATTTAAATCACGAGTACCGTATTTCAATAACACGTTACCAGAGCCACAGAACAACAATGCTTTCGCTAAACTGTGGTTTAAGGTGTGGAATAAAGCAGCCAAAATACCAATCGGTCCGCCAATTCCTAATGCGACGGCAATTAATCCCATGTTTTCCACACTGGAATACGCTAAAAGACGTTTCATATCACGCTGAATAAGAATAAAGAACGCCGCGATAGCAACAGAGAGGAAACCAAAGATTAACAGTAAGTTACGTGTAAATTCAGTACCAATTGCTGCATCAATAATGATGTAGTAACGAATGATGATTAATAGAGCACAGTTCAGTAACACTGCCGATAACAAGGCACTAACAGGACTTGGTGCTTCACTGTGCGCATCTGGTAACCAAGCATGCATTGGGAATAACCCCGTTTTGGTACCAAAACCGATTAAAATAAAGACAAAAGCTAAATGCATCAGAGTTGGATCTAACTGGTCTGTATATTTCAACACTTCAGTCCAGAAAATGGCCTGATCTGGATCAGGCATAAAGCTTGCGGCATTGGCATAAACCAAAATAGTACCGAAAAGACCAAACGCGACACCGACACTACAGATGATGATGTACTTCCACGCCGCTTCCAAAGAAGAACGTTGACCATAAATTCCGACTAAGAATGCAGAGCTTAGGGTTGTTGCTTCAATGGCTGCCCACATTAAAATCAAGTTATTACTGGTGATTGCTAATAACATGGTGAATAAAAACAGGTGGAAGAAGCCATAGTAGTTACATAAAGTACGTACTGAGATTTCACCCTCATCCACTTCGTGGCTCATATAGCCAATAGAATAAAGCCCCGTTAAAAAGCCGATAATGCCTAAAATAGCTAGGAATAATGCGCCTAGGCTATCCACGTGAACCCAATTAGCAGCCGCCAATATTTCGCCATGAGACATGACATCTGCCACAGTTCCTAATGCTGCGACTAACAAGACGGTGATACCAATTGCATGAATGCCTGTCACAATAGGACGCGCACCCGCTTTTAATAACGGACTCAGAAACGCCAATATTGAAAATACCAACGGCGCAAACATTAAAATTGTTAACATGGTTGTTTGGTTCATCTCCTCACCCCTTCAGCGCGGTCAGTTGATCCACGTTCAGTGTGTTGAGCGTGCGGTAAATCTTACGAGCCAACACTGCCATCACGATCACAGCAAAGATGGCGTCAGTGGCGATACCGATTTCGACCAGTTCTGGTGCTCTCCAAGCCAATAATGCCAGTGTTAAGTGAGAGCCGTTTTCCATTAAGCAGTAACCAAAAGCTTGTTTTAGGATATTGCGCTGAGTCACGATACAAAGCAGACCCAACATAAAGTGTCCCAAAGAAACTGCCAGTGCAGGTTTCAAATCAACAACCATTGGTATTTGAATTGGTTCAACCACAAACCAGCTTAAAATAACGATAACAGCCGCCAGCAACATCAATAGTGCGGGGCTAATAACACTGATATTCGCACTAGGATCGGATAACTTACGGAATGCAAATCCTAAAATAAGTGGAACAAGCAGAACTTTAGTAAAGAAGGCGGTCATCGCCCAAAGTGTCAGTTGGTGTGCATCTAACATATTGGCCAAGGTGACAAAAATCATCACCAAGACGAAAGATTGCAATGCATAGAACCAACATGAAGCAATCGGCTTTTTCGCGCCAATTACCAATAGCGAAGTTATCATCATTAACCCCGCCAAATTGTTTACGATAAGTGCTCCAGTCATGATTTATCTCCCTTATCCTAGCCAAGTGACTGCGATAACACTGGATGCAAAGGACATCACAATCAGTATTCCAATCACAATTTGCATTGCCATAGGAACAGGTTGCCCTTCTGCAACTTCTGTACTTGGTTTGCCCGGAACAACGCGACCAAACCAGTAGATAAACCAAGTGAAGCTAGCCACAGACTCAATCAGCACTAGCACCATAATTGGTGTCATCACCCAGAAAATACTCGACAATTCAAAACCTGCGGCAAAAATTGGGAATTTACTAAAGAAGCCATTAAGTGGTGGAACACCTGCAATTGCCAGTGCGGCGACACAGAAACCCACACCCAATAATGGATATTTATTAATTAACCCTTTTAAACGAGGCAACATGCGAGTACCGCAGCTATAGCTCAATGCACCCGCAACTAAGAAGAACAAACTTTTAGCAAAGGCATGGTTAAAGATATAAGCAATACCGCCTTCAAACGCTTCACGCGGTCCAAAGATAGAGATAGATAATGCGAGGAAGATATAAGAGAGCTGAGTAATGGTTGACCATGCTAACAGGCGTTTCATATCTTTTTGTGGCAAATACATCATAAAGCCATAAATCAATGTGATAACTGCCATGGTAATACCTACCCACCCAATAAGATGAGGGACATCACCATCTGCTGACATAATCGCACGAGCAAAGATATAAACACCGACTTTCACCATTGATGCTGCGTGTAAGTAAGCACTCACAGGTGTTGGTGCTTCCATCGCATCAGGTAACCAAGCTTGTAGTGGTAGTTGAGCTGATTTACCCCAAGCAGCAAAGAGGATACCGCCAAACACAATCAGTTTGGTTGGTTCGTCTAAAGTGGCAATGGCGGTTAACTCAAAGGTACCTGTACTCACAAATAAAGTTGCTGCTGCAAGATAAAGACCAATTGAAGCAACGTGAGTGATCAACAACGCTTTCATTGCTGAACGGAGTGATTTTTCAGATTGGTAGTAGCCGATTAATCCCCAAGAACATCCCCCTGTGATTTCGAAAAAGAGGAGTTGCCCCAAAATAGTCGATGAAAGGACTAAACCTGCCATTGCTCCAATAAAAATCAGCAAGAAGGCATAATAACGACGAGTACCATCATGAGGATGCTCACGGTTGCCGTTAGTTAGATAGCCAGTAGAGTAAAAACTTACTAACAATCCTAAGAACACAACAGCGAAAGCAATCAAAGTACTGACACGGTCAATGGTAAAACCAAAGAGCGCAACATCACCATATTGTACTAGCGTAATTGTGGTATCGACTTTACCTTCAGCGAGGAACTGCCAACCTAAAACAACCGTTCCTAATGTGGCTAATAAAGCGAACAGTGTACATAACCACTTCGCCATCCGATTTGGCATTAAGGACGTAATCAACGCCCCCGCAAATGGGATGAGTAAGGTCGCAAGAGCTATATTTTCCATTGTAATCATCGCTCCTTATAGACCGGTTAAATAGAAAACAAGAGCCAGTGCCGCAACACCGAATCCTAACCATGTCACATGGTGAGTCAGCAGGAAGCGACCACGCGCTAAACTGTTTTCAACCAATGACGCTAATACAAACACCACTAACAATTTCACTGCCATTAAAACTAACGCAATGATCAGTGCAATAAAGGTGAATTCTGTTGCTTTACCGAAAGGAATAAATATGGCTAAGAACAGTTCAGCCACCACAACTTGTTTTAAGCCAAGGCCCAGCTTCACCATGGCAAAACCAGAGCCTGAATACTCAGTTAATGGCCCTTCTTGTAGCTCTTGTTCAGCTTCAGCAACGTCAAATGGCATTTTGCCCATTTCGATAAATGCCGCAAAAGCACAAGCTAATAAGGCTAACAGTGTGGCTGTGGGTGATACCCAACCTTGAGCCAGTGTTGCACTGATGGTGCCAACGTTGGTTGAACCGACAATTAAAGCCACCACAATCAGCGATAACACTAAAATTGGCTCAACTAACACACCCAGTGTTAATTCACGACTAGCACCAATACCCGCAAATGGGCTTCCTGAATCCAGACCAGATAAAGAGAAGAAGAAACGATAAAGTGCAAACAGATAAATCAGTGCGATAAGATCTGCCGCACCTGCAAACAGTGACGTTGCAGTAAAGACAGGCAGTGCCATAGCAACCACTAACATACTTCCGAGTAACACATATGGCATCACTTGGAAGATCACACCAGATTGCTCGGGCGCTACTGATTGACGTTTAAATAACTTAAAGATATCTCGATAATCTTGCAAAATTCCAGGGCCTTGACGCGAATGCATCTTGGCGCGAATTGTGCGCGAAATACCTGTACACAATGGGGTTATCGCCAGCAGAAAGAGTGCTTGAATGAGTGCGAATATTCCCATCATTAACGTAGGTGCTTCTTGGAAAGTCATAAGTCCCTCTCCTTACGCTGCGATGACTAAAAGCAAGATGACCAGCGCTGCAACAACGTATAGACAATAGAGTCGAAAATCCCCGCCTTGTAGGCATTGGATACGTTTTGCAAAACGTTGGATACCACGAACCAGAGGATAAATAATGCGTTCATCCCAGAATGGTTCGACCTTTTCAGCACCGAGCTGTGTTTTATTAAAACCACGAGACAGCAATGGAGATGGATCAAGTTGTTTACGCATACGATAAAGTGGTGCAAACATGCTACGTAATGCTTGAGTAAAGCCTCCTGCTGATACTGCCATGTCTTTTTCCCATACATAACCACATGCCCAAGGATCACCTTTACGACGAAACGCAGGTTGATTGCCTTTCAGGCCGAGATAAATCAGGAATGGGATAAGCGGTAAGGCAATTAATAAAACAAATGTTAATGCTGGAGAGAACATTGCTTGTGATGCGGTATCAGGAACAAGCATTGCGCCTTGAGTCACGGTTAATGCACTGGTTTCGCTAAGTGACATTGCAATGTTGGCAATAATTGGCGCAACAAAAGCCGCTCCCACACCTAACACAACACAGAATAGTGCTAATAAGCCCATTGCAATCGTCATTGGTAAAGGCACTTCTTTCGCTTTCGTTGCTTGCTCGCTACGCGGGCCACCACAAAAGCTAACACCATAAACTTTAACGAAACACATGGCCGCCAATGCCCCTGTAATTGCCAACATAATAATGGCAATAGGACCACTTAAACGCATCACGAAGTTACCTTCGTAACTCATCGAAAAAAGAGATTGATAGGTATACCATTCACTAACAAAACCGTTTAATGGTGGTAACGCTGAAATCGCCATACAACCAATTAGAAAGGCTGTTGCGGTATAAGGCATTAGTTTGGCTAAGCCACCCATTTTATCCATATCACGCGTGTGAATTTGGTTAATAATGGCACCCGCACCAAGGAATAATAATCCTTTGAACACGGCATGGTTTAATAAGTGATATAAAGCGCCTAACAATCCAAGTGCGGCTATAACAGGATGATCAGTTGCCATTCCTACCATGCCTACACCCACACCCATTAAAATGATGCCGATATTTTCAACAGTGTGCCATGCAAGTAAGCGTTTTAAATCGTGCTCTGCTAAGGCGTACATCACACCTAATACAGAAGAAACAGCACCAAACCCAAGAACAACAATACCCCACCACATTTCTGTGGCACCTAATAAATCGATACCGACTTTGATTATCCCAAAGATACCAATTTTAACCATGACACCTGACATTAATGCCGATGCGTGTGAAGGCGCTGCGGGGTGGGCTTTTGGTAACCAACTGTGTAATGGCAACATACCGGCTTTGGCACCAAAACCAAAGAAACCCAGTAAGAACACCACAGAGGCCATTGCAGGAGAAAGAGAGAGTTGACGGAATGAATCAAAATCAAGGCTACCACTTTCACGCCACATCAAGAAGAAGGCAATCATGATTAACACGGAGCCTGCGTGAGCGATAAAGAAGTAAAGTAAACCTGCGTGAATAGATTCGTCATCTTGGTCAGCAATAACTAAGAACCAAGAAGCCAATGACATCATTTCAAATAGGATAATAAAGTAGAACGCATTATCCATCACCACTAAGCCAACCATAGAAGCAATAAACAGATTCATAAAGAATCCCATGCTCCAAGCGCCACGTCCTTTATATTCTTGCACATAAGCAAGAGAATAAAGTGCGCACACACTGACCAATAATGAAATGACGAACACCATAAAGGCGCCTAACATATCCATGCGTACCACGAAGGCTGCAAATTCAAATGGGCCTGCCGCGGTAAAAGTGGCGATTTCACCACCCAAAATAACCGGTAATGCACTTAAAACACCTAATACACCGCCGATGATTGCGCTGATCCCTGAAATAAGGATTGCCAACCCTTCCTGTCTCTTTAAAAACAGTGCAATAACGCCACCAACAACATACAGGATGACTGACCACAGCAGTAACTGAAGAGGTTCCATATTACTTCCGCTCCTGTGTCAAAGTAGATAAATCGTCAAGACTGGTAATAGGTTCCATCACAGAATCTAAGCGACGCGTTTTCATCTGCTCTTCAAGTTTGTCATCTTCAACTAAATGCAATGCATCGGTTGGACACACCTTGACACAAGCAGGGCCTTCATCAGAGAAAGCACACAAATCACATTTCACTGCAATTGCACGAACCCCCGCATTCCACGCAAGAAATGGGTTGGTTGTTGGAAGACTTGCTGGCACATCGGCCAACATCTCTTCTGGAACAAAATGTTCAAAGACAGCTGGTAAGTTAACGGGTTTACTACCTGATGGTGTAATTGCCCCAAAAGGACAAACCAGACCACATAACTTACAGCCAATACACAGGCTCTCATTAAGAAAGATCATATTATCTTCATGAGTAATGGCATTGACTGGGCACACGCGAGCACAAGGAGCATCCTCACAGTGCCGACAAAGCATCGGTGCTGTCTGATCCTCCACTTTTACCACTGTAAGACGCGGATGCGCCTGTAATCCCACAGCTTGGTGAACTTCTGAACAAGCTGCCATACAGGTATTACACCCTATGCATCGTTGTGGCTCTGCAATTACAAAGCGATTCATTCGCCACATCCTCCGAGAAAAACGTTTAACAGCATTACTGTCGTCAATTTTTCTTTAGATGAAGCATATTTCGTGCCAAGAGATGATTTATTTTATTTTCATTTAAAATCAATATATTAAAAAACAAAAAGGAAACAATAAATGACGTGTCGACAATTATGACGTTGACAGTAAGTGGTGAGTTCTAAACAACAATTTCGTCGTCACTATGACTAGATATCAAAAATGGCGGAGTACAAAGAAAAAAATAAGCCTGATAATTCAGGCTTATAAAAGTGAATAATAAGAATGAGTTAATTTTTATAAATTTTCTTTTCTACTTGTTTCATTGAATTTAAGCCAGATTGTAAATCTTCTGGTGTTGCTTCAGAAAAACCTTCTGTAAAGGTTGCCGATAAATAAGCATCAACCATCATTTTGGCTTTAAATGGTGTAATTAATAACCCACCCATAGCAAGAATATTACAGTTATTGATAATTTTACAAAAACGAGCACTAGTCACGCTTTCACAAACACCGCAATAAACATTTTTATGTTTGTTCGCACTAATACTTACTCCCATTCCTGTACCACAGAAAACAAAACCAATATATTCAGGATGTTCAGAAATAATTGAACCAACTTTATCCCCTACATCACAATAGCCAATAGGGCCTGATTCTGTGAGATCTTTTATTGTGTAATTTTTTTCTAACAAGTATGACTTAATCGCATTTTTAAGTTCAAATCCTGAAGGATCAGCGCCCATAATAATCATTCTATTTTCCATATAGCCTCCTAAATTAACTTAATCACTACCGATAAATATAAGTCATTGATAAAATTTTAAATTAAAATAAATTCAAAGACTATTTTTTATATTTAACCTAGATAAAGTATAGATTAAAATTCTATTTTTGTGTTTAAGTATGGGGAATTTACAAAAAATAAGAAGAAATAAAGAAATGGAAATTCATTCCATAAAGGAGATATTTAACCTATAAAACAAGCTAAATTTATTATGTTAATAATTGAATTGATAAAAAATAAAAGAGATATATCAAAGTAAATATCTATATTGAAAGGGTTTCCCTAGTATAACTAAAATATAAAATAAAGATCAATAATATTACAGGATTAATGTTTTTATCTATACTCTTCAATATCTCTTAAAGGAAAGTCAAAATAACTTAAAATAAATATTGCTGTGGATTATCTTTACCAAAATAACCTACACATCCATTCTAAGAAAATGGTTATTTTTTACCAATTCCAATATTGAATAGAGCATTCATTTTTGGCATTTAAAATATAATGAAGGGATAAATAAATTAGGAACAAAATAATAACATGAAAAATTAAATAATGCAGTAATACAAATTAATCAATTTTTTAGAAAAAAATAGCGTAGTTTATTCAATTATTATAAATTAAAACAAAAAAATACCGCAGATAGTTAACATTATCTGCGGTAATTAATTATTATACTTAACGTTGTACTTAGTAAAATAATCTACGCAATTATTTTACGCGTGATACGTATTCGCCTGAACGAGTATCAACTTTGATAACTTCACCAATTTGTACAAACAGTGGAACTTTAACAACAGCGCCAGTGCTTAATGTTGCTGGTTTACCACCTGTACCTGCGGTGTCACCTTTCAGACCTGGATCAGTATCAACGATTTCTAATTCAACAAAGTTTGGTGGAATAACAGCGATAGGACGATTATCCCACAGTGTTACGATACACTCAGCTTGGTCGATCAACCACTTAGCATTATCACCAACGGCTTTTTCGTCTGCAGCTAATTGTTCGAAAGTTTCGTTGTTCATGAAATGCCAGAACTCACCGTCGTTGTACAGGTAAGTTAAGTTGATATCCATGACATCAGCACCTTCTGCTGAATCAGTAGATTTAAATGTTTTTTCCAGTAATTTGTTAGAGATCAGTTTACGCAGACGTACACGAGCAAATGCCTGACCTTTACCTGGTTTAACAAATTCACATTCAGTAATGACGGCTGGCTCGCCATCTAACATGATTTTAAGACCTGAACGAAAATCGTTGGTATTATAAGAAGCCATGAATATCCTCTAACTTTTTTAATTTAAAATGGCATAGCCAAAAAATGGCACACATTGTAACTCATAATCACCCCACCAGAGAAGTCTGGTTAACACAACTCGCGCAGGCAATCAGTGATCCTGTTGAATTACTCCAACTTTTAGCGTTGGAACATCACGAAGAACTCCAAAAAGGAGCTCAGGCGCGACGGCTTTTTCCGCTACGGGTTCCCCGTGAATTCGTTGCACGCATGAAAAAAGGCGATCCTAACGATCCATTACTTTTACAAGTATTAACTGCAAATGCTGAATTTACCATAACACCGGGATTTTCTACGGATCCGTTAGATGAGCAACAAAATGCGGTGCCAGGTTTATTACATAAATATCAGAATCGTGCATTGCTTCTGGTCAAAGGTGGTTGCGCTGTCAATTGTCGCTACTGTTTTCGTCGTCATTTTCCCTATGAAGATAACAAAGGAAACAAGGCTAATTGGCAAAAGGCAATAGAGTATATCAAAAATAACCCAAAACTCGATGAAATCATCTTCTCTGGGGGCGATCCTCTTATGGCGAAAGATGATGAGCTTGATTGGTTAATCACACAACTAGAAGCGATCCCTCATCTTAAGCGTTTACGCATTCACTCTCGCTTACCTGTAGTTATTCCTGCTCGCGTCACTGATGCGCTATGTCAGCGCTTACAACAATCACGTTTGCAAAATATCATGGTACTGCATACCAATCACGCTAATGAAATGGATGACGCATTGAGAGAAGCCTGTTCAAAGCTAAAAAAAGCCAATGTTACGCTATTGAATCAAGGTGTGTTATTGCGAGGGGTTAATGACAGTGCTGAAGTCCTTGCAGATTTAAGTCGCGCACTATTTGATGCCGGTGTTATGCCGTATTACTTACATGTTCTAGATAAAGTTCAAGGTGCGGCTCACTTTATGGTGCCAGACAGTGAAGCAAGAGAAATTATGAAAGCACTAATGAGCTTAGTATCAGGTTATATGGTGCCTAAACTCACGCGTGAAATTGGTGGTGAACCAAGTAAGACATTGTTAGATCTTGGATTACGCCAGCAATAATCCATATCATAAAAACAAAAAAGCTGTAGCTCAATTCAAAATAGATGAAGTGACTACAGCTTTTTATCTATTAGCAGACTAATAAATAGTGAATAAATTAAATGCCTTATTGGCACTTATAAACTTGCCCACTCATTTTGCTATCTAATGGTGCAAAGCTATCAACAAAGCTACCTGCGCCAGTACCCACGTTAAAAATAACGTTACCCCCCATTGCAGCTGCTTTATTACGTAAATCGTTAGCAGCACCTCGCAGTGATTGGCTTTCAGTACGGGAACCTGATAACCAGTTATTTTGAACACCTGTCACTGTTCCTAATAATTGGCATTCACTGCCTGGTTGCGTATCAGTGATTTGTACCTGTGAGCCAGCAGTGCTTAATGTGTTTGTTGCAGAACAGCCTGCTAGTAACAATGCTGCAGTAGCTCCCAATAACAATTTAATTCGCATGATCCCCTCATTTATTTGAGTGTCCGTTTAGTCATGACAACAATATACCTTGTCATCCCTATTATGCGCAAAAATAAATCATTATTGCTATCTCAACGTTAGCCAATAGCTTTAAGATATTATTTTCGCTTCAAACTTATTTTAATGTACAAATTCGGCTTTGAGATAGACAAAGCAACAACACCTCTATTCTACACCGCTTTTACGCTTTTAAAACGATATGGTTTATTTTCAGCCTACACAGTGCGAGAATGAACACACAATTAGCTCATTTTTTTAAAAATCGTTAGATAATCAATCATCATCTGACGATTATATTGCTATAAATTAATTCAAATATAGTAATATTTAATCTCGATTGTATTTAGATATAAAAAAACCCGAGCCTAAGCTCGGGTTTTCTTTGTAAAATAGTTAGCTGATGAATTACATCATGCCGCCCATTCCACCCATGCCGCCCATACCACCAGCGCCACCTAAATCCATTTTGTCATCTTTAGGTAAATCTGTGATCATCGCTTCAGTTGTGATCATCAGACCTGCGATAGATGCAGCAAATTGCAGTGCAGAACGAGTAACTTTAGTTGGATCTAAGATACCCATATCAATCATATCGCCGTAATCATCAGTTGCAGCGTTATAACCGTAGTTACCTTCACCTGCTTTCACTTTGTTTACAACAACAGAAGGTTCTTCACCTGCGTTAGCAACGATTTGACGCATTGGAGATTCCATTGCACGTAATGCAACGCGGATACCCACTGTTTGTTCTTCGTTATCGCCAACCATCTCACGCAGAGCGTTAGCAACACGAACCAGAGCAGTACCACCACCAGCAACAACGCCTTCTTCAACTGCTGCGCGAGTTGCATGCAGAGCATCGTCAACACGAGCACGTTTTTCTTTCATTTCAACTTCAGTTGCGGCACCAACTTTAATGACTGCAACACCGCCTGCTAATTTAGCAACGCGTTCTTGTAATTTTTCACGGTCATAATCTGAAGTCGCATCTTCGATTTGTTGACGAATTTGAGCTACACGACCACTGATTGCGTCTTGATCACCTAAACCATCAATAATCGTTGTTGTATCTTTGTTGATAACAACGCGTTTTGCTTGACCTAAGTCTTCTAATGTCGCTTTTTCTAACTCCATGCCGATTTCTTCAGAAATCACTGCACCGTTAGTTAATGTTGCGATATCTTGCAGCATTGCTTTACGACGGTCACCAAAGCCAGGCGCTTTAACAGCGGCAACCTTAACGATACCACGCATATTGTTCACAACTAATGTTGCCAATGCTTCACCTTCAACATCTTCTGCAATGATAAGCAGAGGTTTGTTAGCTTTAGCAACAGCTTCTAAAACAGGCAGTAATTCACGGATGTTAGAAACTTTTTTATCAACTAACAGAATGAATGGATTTTCTAATTCTGCTGTACCCGTTTCAGGTTTGTTGATGAAGTAAGGAGATAGATAACCGCGGTCAAACTGCATACCTTCAACAACATCTAGCTCATCTTCTAAGCCAGTACCTTCTTCAACGGTGATAACACCTTCTTTACCTACTTTATCCATCGCTTGCGCGATCAGAGTACCGACGGTTTCATCAGAGTTTGCTGAAATTGTACCAACCTGAGCAATCGCTTTAGTATCTGAACATGGAACAGACAGTTTTTTCAGTTCTTCGACTGCTGCAACAACAGCTTTATCGATACCGCGTTTCAGATCCATTGGGTTCATACCTGCGGCGACTGCTTTTAAGCCTTCGGCAATGATTGATTGTGCTAATACTGTTGCAGTTGTAGTACCATCACCTGCCGCATCATTGGCTTTAGAAGCAACTTCTTTCACCATCTGTGCACCCATGTTCTCGAATTTATCTTCGAGTTCAATTTCGCGTGCAACAGATACACCATCTTTAGTAATAACAGGTGCGCCGAAAGATTTATCTAAAACAACGTTACGACCTTTAGGGCCTAAAGTTACTTTAACTGCATCTGCAAGAACATTAACACCACGTAACATTTTATTACGAGCATCTACACCGAATTTGACGTCTTTAGCTGCCATCGTATATTTCCTTTGAATTCGTTCAGTTTAAGAAGATCTTAAAAGAGAAAAATTATTCTTCTACAATTGCTAAAATGTCGCTTTCAGACATGATAAGCACGTCTTCGTTATCAATTTTTTCTGTTTTAACGCCATAACCGTCGTTAAAAATTACGATATCGCCGACTTTAACATCCAGTGGTTTAACGTCGCCGTTTTCCATAATACGGCCTTGACCCACGGCTAAAATTTCGCCACGAGTTGATTTACCCGCTGCTGTGCCAGTAAGAACGATACCGCCTGCTGATTTAGCTTCGACTTCTTTACGTTTAACAATAACACGGTCATGTAATGGACGAATCTTCATTAATAGTGCTCCTATAAAAAAGTCCATATCAGGATTAAGGTTGATACCAGTGCCCAAAATGAACCAGTACCATGACGATACAGGTGGGGGCATCAAGTAAAACTTCAAGGGGAGAAGTGTGATTTTTTTTCAAATTTTCCCCATTTCAGTTGATTATGCTTTCGGCTGATTATTTTTTGTCAGAAAAATGGTCGTTATTCTGATCTTCAGCCTTATTATTCAGTTGGTTACTCGGTGAATCCTCTTTACGCTGAAACTCGCCTTCAAATGTTGTTCCATTTTGATCAGACGAAAATCCACTTTGACCATGACCTGCTGAATAAACACGAATACGAGAAATCAATTTAGTCACTAACAGTGCTTGCAACGGTGGTAACAACAACAGCAAGCCCAAGAAATCCGTAAAAAAGCCTGGGATCAACAGTAAAATACCCGCCAATATTAACGAAACGCTTTTCACCATTTCAGCAGCAGGCACTTCACCCACGGCAAGTTTTTGCTGCATTGAAGCAATATTTTTTACGCCCTGATTTTTTACCAATGAGACACCAACACAAGAAGTCAGCACCACAAGGAATAGTGTTGTAAGCACGCCAATCGAAGATGCTACATTGACGAAAATAACAGCTTCTATATAGATAAGAAGACAGATAACAATTAATGGGAGCCAACGCACTTGGTTCTCCTTTTTATAAAAAAAGATTCATATTATTAATAGAAAGTAGTGTGAACTACATCTAAGGTGATGGTTTACGAACTCGCTTTTTCTTAGTTTATCTACATAATAATGGGGAGCCTAACACTCCTTTTCAAGGGGCGTTAAAAAGAGAGTTAGAACGGTAAAATCCATGAGATAGATCACAAAAAGAAAATATTTAGAGGTTATTTACGTATAAAGTGATCCAGCTTAAAGGTATTTGTTCACAACCCGAATATGATCGTGTCAGTACCAAGCAAAACGGTAAGTTATATTACATTATTAACCGTTAACGATATATTTTATTAACAAGCGCATAACTAGACAGTTAAAATTTTAATAAGAAGGTTCTCATGTCAAATAAAACTCGTATCGAAGAAGACCTGTTAGGTAAAAGAGAAGTTCCTGCTGATGCTTACTATGGCGTCCACACTTTACGTGCAATTGAAAACTTCTACATCAGTGATCGTACCATCAATGATGTTCCAGAATTCATCCGCGGTATGGTAATGGTGAAAAAAGCCGCAGCATTAGCAAACAAAGAACTTCACACTATTCCTCGTGAAATCGCTGATACGATTATCAAAGCCTGTGACGTAGTATTAGAAACAGGTAAACACATGGATCAATTCCCAGTTGATGTATTCCAAGGCGGTGCAGGTACTTCATTAAATATGAATACCAACGAAGTTATCGCAAACATCGGTCTGGAATTAATGGGCCACCAAAAAGGTGAATACCAATACCTGAACCCGAATGACCACGTCAATAAGAGCCAATCAACAAACGACGCTTATCCTTGTGGTTTCCGTGTAGCGGTTTATAACTCTATTATCAAATTAACTGAATCTATCGAACTGCTGAAAGCAGGTTTTGATAGAAAAGCAGTTGAGTTCAAAGACATCCTGAAAATGGGTCGTACTCAATTACAAGATGCTGTACCAATGACTTTAGGTCAAGAATTCCATGCTTTCTCTGTACTGATGAAAGAAGAAATCAAAAACCTGAAACGCACTGCTGAGTTACTGTTAGAAATGAACTTAGGTGCAACTGCTATCGGTACTGGTCTGAATACAGCACCGGGTTACCAAAAACTGGCGGTTGAAAAACTGGCAGAAGTAACTGGTTTAGCTTGTGTTCCAGCAGAAGACTTAATTGAAGCAACTTCTGACTGTGGTGCTTATGTGATGGTTCACGGCGCGTTAAAACGCTTAGCTGTGAAAATGTCTAAAATCTGTAATGACTTACGTTTACTGTCCTCTGGTCCTCGTGCAGGTCTGAAAGAAATCAATCTTCCAGAACTACAAGCAGGTTCTTCAATCATGCCAGCTAAAGTAAACCCAGTAATTCCAGAAGTTGTTAACCAAGCTTGCTTTAAAGTTATCGGTAATGACACTTGCGTGACTATGGCTGCTGAAGCAGGTCAATTACAATTAAACGTAATGGAACCCGCTATCGGTCAAGCAATGTTCGAATCAATCTCTCTGTTAAGCAACGCTTGCCGTAACTTAGTAGAAAAATGTGTTGATGGTATCACTGCGAATAAAGAAATCTGTGAACACTTCGTATTTAGCTCAATCGGTATCGTTACTTATCTGAACCCATTCATTGGTCACCATAACGGCGACATCGTTGGTAAGATTTGTGCAGAAACAGGTAAGAGCGTACGTGAAGTTGTTCTAGAACGTGGTTTATTAACCGAAGAACAACTGGATGATATCTTCTCTATCGAGAACTTAAAAAACCCGGCTTACAAAGCAAAACGCTTCGATGATTAATAATTGTGTTTTATAACATGACACTGTTAAACATAAGAATGAGCTCTTAAAAATACAAGGCACGGACTCTTTAAGAGACGTGCCTTTTTACTTGATTGTAAAAACAAAAATTTAACTTATCTTTCTCATTTTTTTAATTATCTCAAGGAGTAAACGCTATGCTAGCCGTAGAATTGATTATCGTTCTGCTGGCCATTTTCCTCGGTGCGAGACTTGGGGGAATTGGTATCGGGTTTGCCGGTGGTTTAGGGGTTTTAGTTTTAGCCGCTATCGGTGTTAAACCTGGTTCAATCCCTTTTGATGTTATCTCCATCATTATGGCTGTTATTGCCGCAATCTCTGCGATGCAGGTTGCTGGTGGTTTGGATTATCTTGTTGGCCAAACTGAAAAACTGTTAAGACGTAATCCAAAATACATCACAATTCTTGCGCCAATTGTGACTTATTTCTTAACTCTATTTGCAGGTACAGGGAACATCTCTTTAGCAACACTACCAGTTATCGCTGAAGTTGCAAAAGAACAAGGCATCAAACCTTGCCGTCCTTTATCAACTGGTGTTGTTGCAGCTCAAATCGGTATTACTGCATCACCTATCTCTGCAGCGGTTGTCTACATGGCATCTGTCATGGAAAACCCTGCAATGGTCGGTGAAGGTAACACTGTAAGCTACATCACTCTGCTGTCTATCTTATTACCAGCGACTTTCCTTGCTATTATTCTGATGTCATTCATCGTGTCTTGGGTATTTAACTCAAAACTGTCTGATGATGCAGTCTATCGTGAGCGTTTAGAACAAGGTCTGGTTGAGTTACGTGGTAGCCAAGCGCGCAGAGAAACATTACCAGGTGCTAAATCATCTGTAATGCTGTTCTTACTAGGTGTTGTCTGTGTTGTTACTTATGCAATCATCAACAGCCCAAGCTTAGGCATTGTGAAAGAACCGTTAATGAACACAACTAACGCTATTCTGATCATCATGCTGAGTGTTGCAACACTTATCACTGTTTTCTGTAAAGTGAAAACTGACACCATCCTCAACTCAAGTACTTTTAAAGCAGGTATGAGTGCATGTATCTGTATTCTGGGTGTTGCATGGTTAGGTGATACTTTTGTTTCAAGCAACATTGATTGGATCAAACTGACTGCGGGTGATTTAATCACTGGCCATCCTTGGTTATTAGCCGTTATCTTCTTCTTCTGCTCTGCACTGTTATATTCACAAGCAGCAACAGCAAAAGCATTAATGCCAATGGCTTTAGCGCTAGGTGTATCTCCATTAACTGCAATAGCATCTTTCTCTGCGGTTTCTGGTCTGTTCATCCTGCCAACTTACCCAACATTGGTTGCGGCAGTTCAAATGGATGACACAGGTACAACCCGTATCGGTAAATTAGTCTTCAACCACCCATTCTTTATCCCTGGTACAATTGGTGTGGTATTAGCCGTTGCATTTGGTTTCCTCTTCGGTGGTATGCTCCTGTAGTTTGAAGTAAAAAATTAAAACATTGCAAAAAAGCGCCTAGCGCTTACAAAAAATAAAAAACAAGAAAATACCCCGTCGCAAGATGGGGTATTTTCATTTTACCCTGTCGCCTCTTGCTTTCATTTTTAGTTAAAGTCTGCTAATTATGATGTTCCCGCGACAACGTGATTTAAGGAGATTTCCGTGCAACGTGAAGCGTTATTAGACCACGTACTTATCCAGTTAGAGCAATATGGCTTAGCGGCGACTTTACCAGAGCTTCTTCAAGATTCGGGTATCAATGAATCTCAACTTTATCCATTCTGGCCGGATAGAGACGCCTTAATTTTTGATTGTCTTCGCCATCATGGGCAGCAAATTGATATTTGGCAACGCCAAGTGATGTTAGATGAAGAACTGACTATCGAACAAAAATTACTGGCACGTTATGATCAGCTCGCCATACGTTTAGAGAAAAACCGTTTTCCTGGTTGTTTATTTGTTGCAGCATGTAGCGCATACCCGGATGAACACACTCAAATCCACCAATTAAGCCAACGTCAAAAACAAAGCTCATTTGATTACTCTAGAACACTACTACGCGAGCTTGATATCGAAGACAGTGAGTTAGTTGCTAAACAGATGGAACTCATCTTAGAAGGCTGTTTAAGCCGTTTAATGGTGAATCATCATGCTGATGATATTATTACAGCAAAATTATTGGCAGAGGATATTCTTAAGATAGCTCAATGCCGTAAAAATGGCGCATTAAGTTAGTGTTGAATGTTGGAAAACGAAAGAAATGAGTTATTTTCTCGCGCCCCTCAATTTCTTTCTATAGAGTAGCAAAAAAGAAATTAAATCATCAAAAAAGAGAAAAATTTCTCTTTGACATGCAAAAAAGTGGATATCTTTACTGATTGTTATTTAAGCATTTTTTACTAAAAAATAGCTTATGATGAAAATTTAAACGTGAATAGAATAAAAAGAAAGCAAACAAACTTATTTTTGCATTTTTTATTAAAAAGACGTTGACGCATCCGGCTGAATACGGTTTAATGCGCCTCGTTAGCCCGAATAGCTCAGTCGGTAGAGCAGGGGATTGAAAATCCCCGTGTCCTTGGTTCGATTCCGAGTTCGGGCACCATCTTTAGAAAAACCAGCCTTAGGGCTGGTTTTTTGCTTTCTACGCTTCATCATTTTCAATATCCCTTTAAATGAGAAAATCCTTTTATTGAATTATGACTTTTCTTGTTCTCAGAAAACATTATTTCTCATGCAGCCTTATTATACGAACAAGACCGCATGAGATTAAAAATAGAATTATCTTTCTTGTAATGCTTGTTTCATCCTGGTTATTGGCTTAATCAAATATTGGAATACTGTTTTTTCACCCGTCTTAATATCCACACTCGCAATCATCCCAGGAATAACAGGTAATTCCTTTCCATTTTTGTCAGTAAGATGACTACTCTGTGTGGTGACTAGCACACGATAAAACGCTTCATCTTGGTTTAGTTTTAAATCACTGGGTCTCTTTTGATCATGTAATGTATCAGGGCTAACTAAAGTAACAACACCTTCCAACCCACCATAAATAGCGTAATCATATGCGGTCAGTTTAACTAATGCTGGCATTCCTGTGCGAACATAAGCAACATCTCTTGGGCTGATATATGCCTCAACTAATAGTTGGTCTTCTAATGGAACAATTTCCATAATATCCTGCCCCGCAGAAATTACCCCACCAACAGTATTAATACGTATATTCTTAACAATCCCTCTTAATGGAGCACGTATTAATGCACGTTCAACCGGATCAGCACGCCCTGCCATATTTTCCCTTGCCTGAGCTAATTCTGCTTCTGTTTTAACTAACTCAGCACTTGCTTCCGTTAAATATTTATTTTTCTTTTCATTTATCTGAGATTGAATATCGGCTGACTGTCGCTCCATTCGCAATAATTCCACAGCAGACATCGCACCTTGTGCAACAATAGGCCTTGTTATTGCAATCTCTCTGTCTAATAAGGCTTTACTTTTTTGTAAATTATCTATCCCTGACTCCAGTGCCTCTTTACGTATATTGTATACGGTTGTTTCACGCTCCACTAAATCAGTAGCTAATCCCTCAGGAAATTTAAGTTCTATAGAATAAGCCTCCGCTTTAAGTCTTGCCCGAATAGCTTCCAGATTATCAACCTTCACTTCACTTTCCCTTAAAATAGCCGATGAACGGGTATCATCTAGAGTCAACAATACTTGCCCTTTCTCAACAATATCCCCTTCCTTTACCTCCATACTTTTTAATATGCCAGCATCTAATGTCTGGATGATCTGTTCTCGACTGCTCGGAATAATACTACCTTGGCCTCGAGTCACTTCTTCAAGGCTACTGTTCCACGCCCAAATAACAAAAATAATCAAAAAAATCAGTAACATTGTGATCATCATAAAGCTCTTATGATGCTTTTCGTGCTGAAGTGCCGCATGTAAGTCATTGAGCAATGCTAAATCTTTATTAGAAAAAGCTTCTTTAGGATGACTTGGCGATGTCACTTGTTTTTTATTTAATTCATTCATTTCAACATTCTCAATCTTACTTATCTGTTTTGGCTTTTGAGTGAACAGTTATTTGTTTTTCTTTTTCATTTTTAGCTAACTGTTGTAAGACCGCATCTCTGGGGCCATCCATCACCACTTTACCGTTATCAACAACAATTATTCGGTTGACGATACTCAGAACCTGAGGTCGATGAGTAACAACCAATAATGTTCTTGCACGACACCATGCTGAAATGGCATTTAATGCCTGAATTTCTGAATATTGATCAAGTCCCGTTGTTGGTTCATCCAGTAAAACCACTTTAGGATTTCGCAACGTCATTCTAGCCAAAGCAACAATCTGTTTTTGCCCACCAGAAAGACCCAAACCATTCTCACCCAAGGACATATCTAATCCTCTTGGATGCTTTTTAATGACTTTGTCTAAGCCAAATCGCTTCAATGCCACAATCAAATCTTGATCACTAGAAAAACCATCCATACGGGCTAAATCAAGATTTTCTCTTAAACTACCTAAAAATAATCTTGGCGCCTGTTCTAACAACAAAACCTGATTACGCAAATAATGAGGATCTATTTGGCGAATATCGACATCATCTAATGTGATGCTTCCTTGTTCTGCTGGATAGAGTCCGGCAGCTAATTTTAAAGTCGTTGATTTACCACTACCAATACGTCCGAGTATTCCAACTTTTTCACCCGGCTTTATTTCAAATGATAAATTTTTCACTACACTGCTAGTATCTTGACTATAAGCAAATGAAACATTTTGGAATTTTATATTTCCGTTCATTTGTTTTAGCGTAATATATTTCCTATCAGGTTCACGTTCTGAAGGTCGCTCAACAATACCATTTACACCTTTTAAGGCGACCCAGGCCTGTTGAAAGCGCACAGCTAAACCCGCAATTTGCCCTAATGGTGATAACGCTCTACCAGATAAAATAACCGTTGCAATTAACGCCCCCATCGTAATTTTATTTGCAGGATCATCACTATGAATCAAATAAGTACCGATAATAACTAAAAATATCGTATTTAACTGTTGCATCATAACTGCAAAATAAATAACAAAATTACTGATATTTTTAACTTTCATTGATGAAGAAGCTGTTTTGGCTGTGTAATAATCCCAACGCTTTTGAGCCCAATTCATTGCATTATTCGTTTTTAACGTTTCTATGCCTTCAATCGCTTCTACTGCTAATCCTTGTCTTTGTGACGATTCCTTCATTGATTCATTAATATATTTTGATAAAGGTATCTGAGCTAAAAGACCAATAATAATAACCAGTGGAATTATCGTAAGTGGCACCAAAGCCAAGCTTCCCCCAACCAGTGCAATGACAGAGACAAATAAAATTAAAAAAGGCATATCAACTAATGTTAATAAACTTGCACTCGTCATAAAATCACGGACAGATTCAAAATCTCGTAAATTATTAACATAGGAGCCAGATGATATAGGCCTTTCCTGTAATTTAAGATTTGTCACTTTTCTAAATAAAGCCGAGCTGATAATTAAGTCAGCCTTTTTACCTGCAATATCCGTTAACCGTCCTCGGATCATCTTTGCTGTAAATTCAAATAATATCGCGATAATTACACCAATACTTAAAACCCAGAGAGTTTGATATGACTTATTTGGTATTACTCTGTCATAAACATTCATGACATATAATGAACTAACAAGTGCTAGAAAATTAATTACAAAAGTGGCAAGAATAATTTGATAATAATATTTTTTAAAGCGCCATATAACTTTAAAAAACCATGCTTTAGGCATTGTATATTCAGGCAACTCTGAACGTACATCTGTTGCAATACGAGGCTTAATAAACCAACAATAACCTAAATATTTTTCATTTAATTCCGCTTGAGTTAACCATACAGATAAACCATCGATTTGCTGAATTTTATATTTACGCTGTCCACTTTCATCAAATGAAATTTCCGTTAAAACAGCACTATCTTCATTTTTTAATAATAATAAGACTGGCATAGCCAGAGAGGGAATATCATCCAATAAGCGTTGTGATAATGTATTTTCAAATCCTTCACTCTTCAGATATTCAACCAGTGATGAAAAATCAATTCCCATCTTTGCGGTACGGATTGTATGCGCAGTTAGTGTAGCCACGGATAAATGTGTGCCTAATAACTGAGTTGTAAGAGAAAGACCTTCTATGATCAATTTCATAACTACAATATTTACCTTAATTTATTAATGTGCGAGTGAATTAAGTGCCCAGTGAGAAAGTGTTCCTTGCGCATATAAATAATCAAGCATTCCATACCTAAGATCACTCAATGTGGTGGCATAAGATAATTCAACATCAGATAGCTCTTTTTCTGCATTCAAAACATCTAACAAAGAACGGCGAGCAACATTAAATTGCAATTGATAAAAATCGACGACTTTTGTCGATGATAAAATTTGTGCATCTAATATCTTTAATTTTTGAGTACTTTTTTGAATATTAATTACAGATAAGCGCCTTGCTTCTTCAATATCTCGAATAACCCTATCCATTCGCTGTTGAGCAGCATTTAACTGGCTTACTTTTTCATCAATAGAATATAATGATGAAAAATTAATAATATCCCATGTCACATCAATGCCTATCTGACGATCATCTTCAGTTATATTTCCAGTTAAATTAATTTTCGGTAATTGTTTTTTATTTTCAACTTTAACGCCCAATTTTTTAGCATCGATATCAGCCTGACTCACAAGATAGGCAGGATTTTGATTATTATTTTCCGCAGTAAAATCTCTGTACATATCGCTGACTGTCATGTCAGAAAAAGGATTAACAAGATCACTCTCTCCAACCGGAAATCTAGTATATTTTGATAAAGTACTTAACGTTGTCATTAATTCTTTTTCATAATAATTAATATCTTGTTCTACTAATATTTTTCTTGCTTCTGCCTGAACATATTCAGAAACACGCCCTTCATCATTACGAGCTATTACATTTAATTCAGATATAATCTTATTATGTCTATCTAAACTCTTTTTCTTTACCGCAATAGATTCTTTAGCTAATAACGCTTTTAGATAGAGGTCTGATATGGTGTAAGCGACATTTTCTTTGGTTTCATTATATTTAAATTGATAATAAAGCTGTTCTTTTTCATTACGTTCAACATCATTTTCTATTCCACCAAAAGAATAGAGATTTAATTCCCCCCTTAGTCCTGGAGTAAAACTATTATTATCATAATCACTTTCATCACGATGATATTGCCCTAATAATTTATTTCCAGTTACGCTTATTACTGGAAAATGTTGAGCTCTAGCTTGATTAACTCTTGCAACAGATATATCTATATCGGCTTTAGCTTCTAATAACTCTGGTGCATTATTTAATGCGTTATTTAATATGTATTTTAAAGAATTTGCATGTGCATTAAATAATACGCCTCCAAAAATAACAAACGTTATTATTTTGAGTTTATTTATAGAAAACACAGATATTACCTCTAATAAAAAATACAATCTAAATATAGAAATTTATGATTGGCTAATAAGGCTGCTCGAATGAGCAGCCTTAGATTTAATTACAATAGATAATTAAATAACCCCTCCATTATCGATAATATTATTATCGATATAGACATTAGCACCACCTGCACTACTATAAAGTGTGTAAGTATGCTCAGTGCCATCTAACGCTGTTGCTTTAACAGTTGTGGCCGTTGCAGTAAATGTTCCTAAACTTCTTGCATCATCAGCCCCTAAATCAACTTTATCATTGGCATTACCGGAAATATAAAGCGTTGAATGGTCATTTATTCCCAATACATCCGATACTGTTAATTTAATGGTTTGAGATGAATTGTCTGCTTTCAGATTACTGCCAACAGTCATATCCACTTTCTCGAAGCCAGTAATACCTTCATTCTTCCCTGTAGCTAGATTGACAGAAATATTACCTGCCAGAACCAGAGTATCACTACCTTCTCCACCGTTAATGGAACCTTGATTACCAATAGGTTTGGTATCATAGTCTTTTGTCAGAACAACGATATCATCACCAGCACCCGCATCAATGGTTATATTACCATTTGAAATAGTGCCAATTTTGATTGTGTCATTCCCCTCACCACCATCAATGGTTGTCGCAGCTGAACCTAAAGTTGCACTAGTGGAATCAAATACATCATCACCAGCTCCTAGTGAAATAGTGGCGTTATATGCTCCCTCAGTAACGGTAACAGTATCATTACCATCCCCCATAGAAACAGTAGCACCACCATAAATCCACCCAGCAGTTAAAGTATCTGCATTATCACCGGTAGAAACATTACCAGTCAGATTTTTAGTGATTGTGATATTATCACTACCATATCCACCTAAAATTTCACCAGATACAGAGCCATAAATAGTGACAGTATTAACATCCGTAACTGCGTCAATATTAGTGTCATTACCCAGACTTAAATCGCTACCATCCTGATAAATAGCAAGATACTCTTTTGGCAGATTTGACTGACCTTGAATACCGCTACCCAAATCTAATAAACCGGATAATTCGGTATCATTTTGAGAGTTAGCATCCCCTTGAGTAAACGTATCACTGCCTGAGCCAAGATAGATTTGACCAGCATTTGTTACCCCAGTGTGTTTAATGGTAACCGTGTCGTTCCCTGATTCCATAAAGAGGTAACTACCAGCATACATAACACGCAACGCCGTATTCATACCATCCATAGTAAAGGTATCGTTACCTTCACCAGCATAGACTCGGGTATTGGTTAACATATTACCGCGAACCACCATCAGGTCATCGCCAGCCCCTAAATCAACAGTTGTAATACTTTGATTACCATCTGTTTTTGTACCATCAGGCCCATTATCCTGTGAGTTAGCCACATTGCTGTATGATGAAGTTTCGCTACCATTCTGATAATAACCAACATAAACTGTATCGTTATAATCAGTTGTTAACATAGGGTCAGAATCACCGCTAGTCGCACCGATGGTATATCCAAAATCACCTTTTCCCGCTTTAGATGATGATAATGAATATTTCAGCGTAAAATCGCCATCCAGATTACGTAATGAAATTGGGTTACCATCATAAATAACACCGGTTGCTGAAGCACCTGCATTATTTACTGTCTCGGTTACAGCTGTAGCGTTATCAGATGTTCCCGTAATGGTTGCAAGTACTTTCTCCATACCTTCTGCATTGAATGCATTTTGGTTAGCTTCCATTGTTGGATCAACGATAAATGAAACACTCTTAGAGCCAGCAGGGATAACAACCGTTACTGTTGATGCACCATCATACGTTACTTTACCAGTGTCACCATGCAGGGCAATTTTTCCGTCGTGCTGAGAGCCAGCAAGCGTTGAATAATCCTGTGCACTCGCATAACCTGCACCATTTGTTAAGGTTATGGTTACAGTCACATCTTGTGCTGCAGCATAATCCAGAGCAACGGTATACACTAATCCGGTAGTATCATCGTTGTCTTCAATGGTTGCTGGAACGTCAATTGCCTCACCAGAAACAGAAGCATTTCCGCTAACCTTGTCGCCGTTAGCATTCGTTGATGTTGTATCAACACTGATACTCACTGTTGGCAATACATCTGTTTTAGACGTTGCTGTTGCAGGATCACTTTCATTACCACTTGGATCTTTAGCAATTGCGGTCACTTCACTGTTATCTTTTACATTATCAGACGGAATAGTCGTGTTATTACCTTGACTGTCTGGGATCAAATTAGGATTGCTAGATGTCCAGCCATTATCCCCTTTCTCCATTGTTACAGTCTGTTTATCACCGTTTTCATCTTCAAACGTAATTTCAACAGTATCACCTTTATTGGCATCTCCTGGCAGTTCAACGGAAACAGAACCGTTGTCTTCCGCATTTAATACCGGTGCCGATGGTGCCACCGTATCGACAGCAAAGTCGGTTGCTTGACCTTGACCACTGGTGTTGCCTGCTGGATCAGTGATTTCTGCTTTAACAGAATAATTACCATCCGCTGTCACTTTATCCGCTGGAATAGTGACATTTGCTTTACCGGCTGCTACTTCATCCGCTGTCAGTGTGTGTTCAACGGTATCAGTGCT